>PGXB01000002.1:2780-27385 GCA_002838945.1 candidate division Zixibacteria bacterium HGW-Zixibacteria-1 | reverse complement strand
TTTTTTTATGCCGGAGGTTTACTTCGCTTCGCTCAGCATCTACGATCCTTCGGAACTCAGGATCTACGACAAATCCTCTCACCCCGATTTTTTTATGCCTGGTGTCATTATTATCGTTATTGGATAGAATGAGTCCAATATTGTGGAACTTAAGAAGATTTTGCCGCGTATCAATTAATGCCTGTTTAAAAAGGGGGATGGTTTGTCGAAAAATGTTTGGATATCGCTTCTTATAAGGCTCATGTTCGGGCTGGTATTTTTTGCGCATGGGCTGGATATATTTATAGATTATGACCGCTCCGTTGAATCCATGGCCCGGCCTTTTTTGGAGACATGGCTGCCGATGGCTGCGGTTTATGCCTTTATGTATATTCTGCCTTTTGCTGAAATAGGCATCGGCATATCATATTTGATTGGATTTAAGTATCGCGCGGTTCTGGTCGCAACCGGGATTCTGCTGGCAATACTGACTTTCGGCCTGGCTGTCCGCGGTGATTATGAAATGATAAGCCGTAATCTGGTCTATTTCTTTATTCTGCTTATCGGCCTCTGGTACAGCGATGAAAATCGCTTCTGTATCTGCCCGTCATCGATCAAAGATTAAATAATTAATCTATCAGGCGGGATATTTGCCCGTGATATAATCAATCAGGTACCGGTTTTCGACTTTGAGATTATGAACCTGGGCTTTGACAATATCACCTATGGAGATTATCCCCACGACTTTGGAACCATCCATAATCGGCAGATGGCGAAACCGGTTGTTGGTCATATAAGCCATCGCGGTTTCGATATCATCATCGGGCAAGCCGACAACCAGTTTAGTTGTCATAATATCCGCGACCTTTACGGAAAGCATCCTGTCGCCTTCACGATTCACCTTCCAGAAAATATCACGGTCGGTGACAATGCCGACCAGCTCTTCATTATTCATAACCAGCAGCGAACCGATTTTCTTATCCAACATCTTATTAATTGCTTCCTTGACGCCTTGACCGGGGGAAATCGCCTCAAAACCGGAGCCTTTTGATTTTAGTATGTCATGGACTCTCATCCTGCCTCCTGTATTCATAGAGAATAATTCTGATTATTACTATATATACGTCGAGTTGGCGAAAATATATTGGTTCTGTTGTCTCCGAAAAATTAAGGCCAAAAAGATGAAAATCTCTAGAAAGAAAACTCGAATCTTAGCAGGGAATAGACCAGGTCGTCATAAAGGTCGCCATTGTAATAATGATGCTGCCGCAGGGTGCCGTCGAGTTTGAAATCGAGCGATTCCAGCAGTTTGATCGAAGCTTTATTGAATGATCCGGTTTGGGCATAGACTTTATTAAGATTCAATTGCAGAAACAGGTATTTGATCAGCAGGCGCAGGCCCTCGCCGCCATAGCCCTTTTTTTGCTCGTCGGGGTCAACAGTATATCCAAGTTCCGCCGACCGATTCAACATATTCAAATTGAAAAAGCTTAACTTTCCAACAGGTTGGTCATCCTCGATTCGGACAATAATGAATTCTCCGCGATCCGGCGTCGGCTCCCGGTGCCGGCCCCGTTCGGCGGCATTGGCCGGAGTCGTCAGAATCGAATGCCGGCAGGTTTGGGACTGGGGATCGGCGGCCAGAAACCATTGATATGTCAATTCATAATCGGCGGCATCGGCGGGTCGCAGATAGACATCCTTTCCGATCAATGAGGGGATGGTTGGAATAAGGTTATTTTCGTTTTTTTTCTTCAAACTCAAATTATTATCTTCCTTTGTGCGTTATGCTTATTAATTATTTTTAAATGTCCTATGTCAAGTCAAATATTCAGCCGATAATATGACATAAGGCGGTTTTTCCTTGCTTCGGGCGGAAAAAAGCGTTAGTCTTGCCTTGTTTGGGTAGATAAATGATAAAATACTTTGCGAAATATCATCTGCCGGCCATTCTCTATGGAACCCTGATTATTATAATTTCCTCCATACACGGCCTGGGTTTGCCGCCGGTCAAAATAATTGCATTGGACAAGCTGATACATTTTATCGAATATGCCATCTTTGCCGTCTTAATATTTCGCTCCTTTTCAAATCTCTCACCCAACCTTCAGGGAAGATTTACCGTTTTCCTCTCCATGTTTTTTATTACTCTTTTTGCCGTTTTCGATGAAATCTATCAAAGTTACATTCCGGGTCGGCATAGTGATCCATTTGATTTCCTGTTCGATGTTCTGGGGGCATCGTTTATCATTATATACCTCTTTTTAAGAAAAAAACGTGTTGCCGGTAAGAGTGCCACAGATTAGCATTTTTGTGCATGCTTTTGCATATCTATTTGATATTAAATAACTTGACAAACATCAGGTAAAACGTATTTTTTATACAGTAATGACTTAGGGTTAATTTACTTGCTATAGCTTACAATTGTGTCTCGGTATTGGGTTTGCTAATATAATTGCTAAACATGGTGACTAGGGCTGTAATTTGATGAGACAGATTGGATTTCCCGACATGTGAGGTGGCGGGCATTCTGCTTACAATATATGTATATGAACAGTTCATTGCCGAATAACGTCAATAAGTTGGAAAAAAATCACAATTTATTTAATCGAAACAAGATAGGAGTGGGAGATGAGACGTAATTGGTTTCTTATGGCGCTGGCCTGCCTGGTTATTTTATCCTTTGGTCAGGCCAATGCCACAACTATTACCGCCAAAGTCTCGCCGGAAATCAGCCCCAATACAGTGATGGTGGGCGAACCTTTCACGGTCGATCTTTACATGCAGAACGACTTTGGTGACCTTAGCGGCGTTAGTATTCCGCTATTTTTCTACAGCCCCGATGGGTCGATTACCAATGTGACGCATCGCAATATTGCCGGGCAGAGGATATTTGAATGGCGGACGCAGACTTACACCGCGGACAGTTCCATTTTTCAGACCCCCACCTGGACCGGTTACTGGTTGCTTCTAAAAGATTGGTTCGGTTTCAGCTGGGATGGCGTCCTGCCCGATACCATAAACTTCTCGGGAGCTTCCCTCTTTGGCTGGGGATTGGATCCGGCACCGGTAAATTATATCAATTTTGCATATAAAATTGATCAACCCGGGACCATTTGCATCGATTCCTGCATGATTCCCGGAGTTACACCGGCCGGAAAATTTGACTGGCTTTTCGATGATCCGGGCGCCAATTTTTCAGGGCCATACTGTTTTACGGTATATGATCCTTTTGCCAATGAACCACCGGTTTTGGACCCAATTGGAAATAAGACAGTTAATGAAGGCGCCTTGCTTACTTTCGGTGTAAGTGCTTCCGATGCTAACGCAGGCGATGTCATTCATTTATATACATCCACACTGCCGACCGGCGCCTCCTTCGTCGATAACGGCAACAAAACCGGAACATTCAGCTGGACACCGACTTTCACGCAGTCCAACACCCACCCGGTTACATTTTTCGCCACCGATGGTAAGGATACTGTCTCAGAGGCGATTAGCATCACCGTAAATAATGTCAATCAAAAGCCGGTGATTACTGTCCCGGGAGCTCAGAACGTTAATGAAAATGTTCTGCTGACCTTTGCCGTTTCGGCGACCGATCCCGACGGCACCATTCCGACTTTATCAACTTCGGCCTTGCCGGCCGGCGCCAACTTTACCAATAACGGAAACGGCACCGGATCCTTTAACTGGACCCCCACCTATGAGCAATCGGGAGCCTATCCGATTACATTCTATGCCGCGGATGGAAGCGCTACGGATTCCGGAGTTGTAAATATTACCGTCAATAATGTCAATCGTGAACCGGTGCTCACCGTACCGGGACCACAATCCACGAATGAAAATATATTTCTGACTTTCAACGTTTCCGCAACCGACGCCGACGGTGCGATCCCGGCATTGTCCTCTTCGACATTGCCGACCGGAGCCTCATTTACAGATAACGGAAACGGAACGGGAACCTTCGAATGGACCCCGACTTTTGATCAATCGGGCGATTATCCAATTACATTCTATGCTTCGGACGGGGATGCCACGGTTTCCGATGTTGTCGATATCGCCGTCAATAATGTCAACCGTGCTCCGGTTCTGGCTCAGGTTGCGGTCGGCCCGGTATTTGTCGATGAAGGTCAGCAACTGGTTCTTGACATCACGGCCACCGACCCGGATGGAACCTTCCCGACCCTGTCTGCCGAAAATGTTATGATGAATGCGAGTATTGTCGATAACGGCGACGGCACCGGGCAATTCATCTTCAATCCTGACACGTCCCAGGCCGGCGATTATCTGGTAATCATTATTGCTTCTGACGGCGCTCTAGCCGATTCGGAAGCGGTGGCTATTTTTGTCAATGATGTTGTGCCGGAAATCGAACTGGCTATCGATGTCACGCCGCGTAATTATACCCTGTTGGAAGGTGGCGACAAGCCTGATTCCATTTATGTGCAGGAGTTATTCGGGCGCAATATTCCATTTACCTTGTCCGGAAAAACGGGCTGGTTGCTGATTCCCGCAGTCGGCTATAACACGCCTGATTATGGCAAGTTCAGTATTGCGACCGCCGGACTAGCTTCGGGACAATATTTCGATACTCTAACAATCACGGCCAATGATGCCATAAACAGCCCGGTTACGATTCCGATCAGCCTGACAGTTGAGGAAGTAATCGTGCCGGCGCTCGAAGTTATGCCGACCTCTTTTGATTTTACTTTGAATGAGGGCGCCGCGTTAACCGATTCGGTGCATATCAGTGAAACCCACGGAATGACGGTTCAATTCGAAATTTCCAACAGCAGTTCCTGGCTGACCCTGCCCGTCTTCGTGACACCGCCATCGACACCGGCGACAATCGAATTTGGCGTCAATTCGGCCGGGCTTGATCCGGGCATCTATCATGACACCATCGTTGTCGAAGGCCCGCTTCCGGCCAAAGACATCATAAATATTCCGGTCGTCCTGACGGTTAATGAAGTCATCATAACTCAGATTGCCGTCGAACCGACCGTGTTTGATTTTACGCTGGAATATGGCGAGGAAGTAATTGCGATCGACAGCGTCAATGTTTACGAAGTCAATGGTCAGTCGATCACTTTCTGGACCAATAACAGGGAAGGCTGGCTCTATCTCGATACTATTCCGGTTTCGCCGCTTATTACGCCGAAGAAATTCGCGATCGATATAAATACCGCCGGACTTGCGCCGGGGACATATTTCGATACGATCTGGGTGTGGGGAGAAGGCGCGGTCAATTCACCGCAGTATATCCCCGTAGGACTGACGGTTCATGCCGATTATGTTCTCCAGGCCGACCCCGCCGCTCTGGACTACACTCTGGAGATAGGTGGTTATCGGTACGATTCTCTCTTTATATCGGAGATGTTCGATCGCAATGTCGAATTCACAACCTGGCATACAGAAAACTGGCTCGGCGTTGAACCTTATTTCCCCAGTCCGTACACTACGCCAAGATTCCTTCACATTACTATTACCGATTCGAATTTGGCCGTCGGCAATACGTATTATGATACAATAAGAATCGTTTCCGCTGAAAATGATCCGCCGCTGTTCAGCTCGATTGAAGTGCCTGTTTCGCTGACCATTGTGGCCCCGACGCCAGTGGTGGAAACATTCCCTTCGAGTTTCTACTTTACATTGGATCCTGGTGATTCCCTCATAAATCAGGTGCTGAGTGTCTATGAAACACACGGCATGAACGTACCATTTATGTATGAAACGATTTTTGGCAGCAGCTGGCTGGAACTCCTCCCGTCTGTTATTACTGTCATTCCTCAGACGCCTGATTCGATCTTCTTTAATATAAGGACCGAGGGACTCTCCGTCGGATACCATTCCGATACGATATTGATTTATAATCCGATGGATTCGGTTACCTTTGAAACGGTCAAGGTACCGGTCATTGTAAATGTTCAACCTTCACAGCTTCCGGTGGTTATTAATACCTGGCCGATGTCCTTCAACTGGACCGTCAACCAGGGCGAAATGATTTACGATTCGCTTTTTGTCTTCGATACCTCGGGCCAGAATGTCATGTTTACTTTCTTCCATGGTCAACCATGGCTCACGGTTGAGCCCTTTGGCATGCCCCCATATGTAACGCCAAAATCATTACTGCTGGTTGCCAACACCTCCATGTTGAGCCCCGGTGTCTATATCGATTCCGTGGTAATTTACCCCGGGTTTGAAGTTCCATATTTCCCGCCTGTTTCAGTTCCGGTCATGTTGACGGTTCTGGGCCCGGTAACCAAGGCCGATTCGGTCTGGATCCCGGCGGTTCCGGCCGTTCCCGGCAACGACGTGGTCATTCCGGTCTATTTCCGCAACTTCGATCCGCTCAGTGCCATCCATCTGCCGTTGACCTGGAACTCCGGTTCGGTGATGCTTGACGGTATCACTTTCGATGGAACCCGTGTCGCTTATGTCCAGAGCAAACCGGTGGCGATAGATAATGACACCTGGCACGCCGAGATAGCCATCCTCCCAACTTTCGAACCGGATGTCCCGGCGGGCCGCGGTATGCTGGCGAAGCTGCATTTCAGTGTTAGGCCGGGTGCCACCGAAGCCCAGGTGACGATCGACACATCATCATATTTCACCGGCTTCGGTCTGACCTTTATCAGCAGCGACCTTGATATAATCCATCCGACTTTCATTGCCGGCAAGATTCTGATCGACACTGCCGCTGCCATGGTTTGCGGTCGTGTTATCGACGATGAAGACAATGAAATCGAAGGCGCCACCGTCGAACTTTGGGATGATTTCCCGGGCGGCGGTGTAATCCTGACCGAAACTACCGATATCAACGGCCAGTTCCTTTGCCATGCCAACAGTATCTTCCCGTTTGACGCCTATGCCTACAAGGAAGGCTACTATCCCGGTCTGGTCGAGGAAATTGGTTTCAACGAAATCGGGTTTGACATAGTGTTGACCGGGGTTCCGGATGTTACCCCGACGAATGAATGGGTTAACTTCTATTGTGATGAAAACTCTTTCTACAATGTCCCGCTTCCGATCGGGTCGGTGGTTGATGCCTATGATCCGGACGGCGTCCATTGCGGAACCTGGTATGTTACTGAAGCCGGCAAGTACGGTTTGATGCCGGTTTATCGTGATGATATTTACACCATAATTGATGAAGGCGCCGAGCCGGGCGATGAAATTTCCTTCTTCATCAACGGTTATCCGGCCAACGCCGTAGGCGACAGATTCTGGACAGAGAACGGCGACTCCAAGGAAGTCTGCCTTGATGTCTATACTATCGAAGAGCGGACAATTGCTCTAGATGCAGGCTGGAATCTGATTTCATGGAATGTCGATACTCCCGATGACGATATCGAAGCCCTGCTGGCCTCGATTTCCGGTTGCGTCGAGGTGGTGCTTGGATTCGAGCGCGGCGGTATGACTTATGACCCGACCCTGCCCGAGTTCTCGACGCTGTGGAGCGCCGACCATTATCATGGATACTGGGTCAAGATGACCTGCCCGCAGACGCTTGTCGTTACCGGTGTGCCGATTGCCGTAACCACTCCGATCAATCTCGAAGCCGGCTGGAACCTGGTTTCCTATCTGCCTAATATGCCCGATACGACGCCGCATGCTCTAACATCGGTTTATGAAAATCTGATTATCGCGTTGAGCTTCGACGGCACGGGTTTGATCTGGGATCCCAGTGTTGCTCCGGAATACTCGACCATGCAGCATATGTATCCCGGTCTGGGATATTGGCTGAAAGTGATGAGTGATGATATCCTCGTATATCCGGGCAGCGGTCCGTCGGTTGTCTTCAAGCAGGAGTTTGCCGGTTACAGAACGGCCAAGGCGGCTCAATCGCAGGTAATGGCTTCAAGACAGTGGATTAATATCTACTCACGTGAGCTGATCCTTGACGGCAGAGCAGTCCCGACCGGTTCCGAAATCGAGGTTGTCGCCGCTGACGGCAGAGTTGTCGGCGCCGGCCTGGTCGGTGAAAACGGCCGCTTCGGCTTTGTCCCTGTTTACGGCGATGATCCGCTGACGACTGACAGGGAAGGCCTGAGATCAAACGAGGAATTCAGCCTGTTAATTGACGGTGTCGGAACAAATGAAACCTTCATTTGGACCACGATGGGCGATAAGGTTGAGATCGGCGCCGTTACGGCCAAGACAGAAGATAACCTGCTGCCGAACGATTTCAGTCTGGGCCAGAACTATCCGAACCCGTTCAACCCGGTCACCAACATTTCATTCTCGGTTCCGCAGGCCATGAAAGCCTCGATCGAGGTGTATAATATTCTTGGCGAGATGGTCAAGACCGTTTTTGACGGAATGGCCGAAGCGGGTCGTAACGAAGTGGTCTGGGACGGTACCAGTTCGAGCGGTGAGCCGGTCGCATCCGGAATCTATTTCTACCGCATGAAAGCCGGTTCGTTCGAAACATCCAAAAAGATGGTATTGATGAAATAACCGAAAACCATAAATTCCAAACCGGGCGTCATAAAATGGCGCCCGGTCAAGGATGGTGATATAAGTGTTTAGAAAAATCATACTGACTCTGGTTATCGGCGGATGGAGCTTGCTGGCGGCGGGGGTAGCTTTCGGAGAGGTCGTCCCGACCAATGTGTGGGCCAATTTGCGGGGATCAGCAACGACATATAATGGGAACCCGGTACCGGTCGGATCCATTATTGATGCCTATGACCCCGACGGCGCTCATTGTGGTACCTGGACGGTAAAATATGAAGGTATTTACGGATTCATACCTGTATACGGGGATGATATTTACAGCATCGATGTTGATGAGGGAGCGGAGCAGGGCGACGCGTTGACTTTTTATCTTAATGGCCGCCTGGCGCTGACTGAGGGGCCCGATGACCCTGTCTGGATAGGGATGGGCAGCACGTCGGAAGTTAATCTATCGGCAAGCGCGGCTGTTTTGATTGAAGCTGCGGCTCTGCCCGGCGATCAGGATGCCATGCCCGGCGATACTGTACGTTACTATGTGACAGTTCGCAATACCGGAGAAGGGCTCGATTTTTATCGGGCGACAGCGACGACCTTTCACGGCTGGATTATTCATACGTCGGCCGATTTTGTTTATGCCGGTCCGGGCGAGGAAGCGACGGTCTATATTGATGTTCTGATACCAAAAGCGCTGTTTTATGAAGTCGATGACCAGGTCGATTTCAGAGTGACTTCAGGAATCGATAATTCCGTATATATCGAAAGTTCAGTGGTGACCCATGTTCGTATTTCCACTGATATTTCAGATGATGATACTGGGTTGCTTCCCGGGGGTTTTGAATTGTATCAGAATTATCCCAACCCCTTCAATCCTTCGACAAAAATCGCCTTCGACCTGACTGTCCGATCCGAAGTGACCCTGGAAGTTTTCAATATCCTGGGTTCACGCGTCGAAAAGCTCGATCTGGGAGATATGGCGCCCGGTAATCATATCATCGAATTCGACGGCGCATCCTTAGCCAGCGGCATCTATTTCTACAAGCTTAAAGCCGGCGATAATACCGCCATGAAGAAAATGGCCCTGTTGAAATAGGCCGGATTTTTAAGTTCTTTATAAAAAACCCCGGTATCCGGGGTTTTTTATAAAGGCTTTTTTATTACAAAATCAGTCAAACAGCGCATTTTTTTTACTTGATGACCCTGTTTTTCTTTTTTATAATTGCATATTGCCTTTTATTGATGGAGCACAACAACCGAGGAGATATTGAATCTTAGAATAACAACAGCCGGTAAAACCGACGTCGGTCTTGTCCGCAGTTCCAATGAAGACAGCATCCGGGTTGACGATGAACTGAATTTATTTATGGTCTGTGACGGTATGGGGGGGCACCAGGCCGGTGAGGTCGCTTCAAGAGAGGCCTGCGAAATAATTCAATACTGCTTTTCGAATCTGGCCAACGAAATTTCTCGCGATACAGTTTTGTCGATTCCAGCCGTTTTTCCGGTATTGGGGGATCTGCTGGTGAAGGGGATAAGAATCGCCAACCGCAGTATTTATATAAAGTCCCGCTCGCGCAGCGATTATTCCGGGATGGGGACGACCATAGTGGCCGGAGTTCTGCAGGATGATATCATTAATATCGCTCATGTCGGCGACAGCCGGGCCTATCTGTACGCCGCTGAAAGTCTGACTCCATTGACCGTTGATCATTCATGGGTGGCTGAATTGGCGCAAACCGGCCAGTACACCAGTCAGGAAGTGGCCATGATGGCCAATAAGAATGTTATAACCAGGGCGCTCGGTATCCACGAAACGGTCGAGATCGATTACCGTGCCCGCAGGATTAACGCCGGCGATATATATATTTTTTGTTCTGACGGCCTGTGCGGTTATGCTTCGGATGAAGACATCTTTATGGTAGTCAGAGAGTGCGGCGACAGTGCCGAGCAGATTACCGAGAGCCTGGTGCAGTTGGCCAATGATCGGGGCGGGGTCGATAATGTGTCGATCGTGGCCATACGTATAGACCTGGTGGATGGGGCCTCGGGGACCGCCGAAATCTCTGCCGTGACGATTCCGGTAGAGGGCGATGAAGCGATTTTGCGGGAAAATCAGATTATCGAATCAATTTCCAAATTGCGGGAGGAAGTCAGGTCAGCCCCGCCGCCGCCGCCGGAAGAGAAATCGAAGACAGGCCTTTTCTCTGTGATTGCAATAATTGTCTTAATTATTGCTTATATATTCTATCGTTTGTACTTCCAATGAAATAATGTGGTGTTTCGGATATTGCTTTTGCCGCAAAAGTGCCGGAATAATAATTTAAACAGTTATTGCGGTTGACGTATAAATGTCGTACGTTATAATTCCTTGAAAGGGAATTCGAGCAGGTTTAACAGTTCAGACAGGGGAGTGTCGGATAATGCCGAAATTGAATGCCGGGAGACAGGCCAGAATAGTCGCCCGTACCATCAAGAATATGGCTGTCGGAAAACCTATTACGGTATCGTTTGAAGTCACTTATAATTGCAACGCCGATTGTAAACACTGCGATCTGGGGCTTTATAATAAAATCGACGAACCGAAACTGGGGCCGGAAGTGTTTGCCGGTTATATCGCCAAACTGCGCCCGGCGGTGGCCCAGATATCGGGCGGCGAGCCGCTTATTAGAAGAGATATTTATGATATAATCCGAGCCATGCGCGAGAAGGATAAGGTGGCCGTTTTTGTTATCACGACCAATGTTCAGATTCTTAATGAGGAAAGATATTTTAAGCTGCGTGAGGCCGGCGTCGATCAATATTCATGGTCATTCGATTATCCCGACGAACGTCATAATGAATTCAGGAAGCTCCATAAGAATTTCGAGCATATCCGCGAGCTGGCTCCCAAACTTGCCAAACACGGCAACAATGACATTCTTCTGGCCTGTGTCGTACAGAGCGATAATTTCCGCGACTTGCCGCGTATCGCCGAACTGGCCGCCGAATGGGGGGTCGGTGTCAATTACAGCACCTACAACTGTATGCGGACCGGCGATGAAAGCTATCTGTTCAAGGATAAGGAAAAACTGGATGAACTCCGCCGCGTGGTGGATAAACTGGTACAGATGCAAAGCGAGGGCTATCCGATTATTACATCGGAATGGACCATGCGGGAAATGATAAAATTCTTTGAGTCGGGCAAGAAGGAAAATTGCCGGGCCGGAGAGAGATTCCTTATCGTTAACCCGTGGGGAAAGTTAACACCGTGCGGGATGTTTCGCGAAAGATATGACTCGCAGGACGATTTGAAGAAGCGTTTTTCGGCGCACAATCAGTGCGACAAATGTTTTACCGCCATTCGCGCCAACTCCGAGAAGACGGCCTACCGCATGATGACGGACGCCCTCCGCGTCATAAGACAGAGTTAATCCTTATAATAAATCGATAGATTGAATCCGGCCGTTTTTTCGGCCGGATTTTTTAATGAAATAAATACCCGAAATTCAGCAGAATATTCAGGCCCCCGGTGTTGCCGAAGGCGCCGCGGTCGGTTTCTTTGTCGTAAATATAGTCAAGCGTCGTTTCAAGACCGACTATGATGGTACCCGTTAATCTGATTTCAGCTCCGGCCCCGATGATCAAAGAGGGACCGAAATCGCTAATTCGCAGGCTGCCCGCATCAGGTACAGATTCATAGGCAACATCAGCTTCAAGCTTTCTAAAATTGAACCCGACCCCGCCGATGCAATAAACCACATGATCGGCAAACGAAGGATAATATCTTAACAGTGGTGAAAAACTGATGTTGGAATATTTTAGTTGAATGTCACCCTTGTCGGGTATAATATAGCCCGCTCTAATGCCGGCCGCAAAACAATTGCCGAAATATCGATAATATTGCACATTAAAATCGAATTTATTGCCGTGATAATCTCGAAAATCCCCTCTCAAAGGATATTGAAAACCGGGACCGGCCATGACGATATTATCGCCGTACCCGATGGTTTCCGCGGCATAAGTGCTGTTACAGGACGGAACGAAAGCGGCCGCAATGGCAAGGAAACAGAATATAATATTGAATTTGACTTTCATTGGTCCATAGTCTCCCAAAATACTTGGTTAAATAAATCTCCGTCAGATGTTTGTCCTGACGAAATACAGTACGGCCGCGGTAAAAGAACCGGCTTTGACATTGAAAAGATAAAAGCCGTCATAAACCGTCGTACCCTTATCATTATTAAAATCCCAGGCCAGCTCAATTACCTCGGCATTATGATACTCATGGTCAATCAATGTTCGAATATGATACCCGGTCGCCGAAGTAATCCAGAAATCGACATAAGAACCCTCAGGCAGCGATATTGTTATCGGCGTGGATGGGCATGCCTGGTTGTCGTCGCCCTGGCCGCCTATTTGCATGCTGATATCGCCGCCATCCGTGATTGCCGCGATGCTCTCGTCTTTCTGACCGGTCGGCGATGAACATGAGATAAGTAAGACAAGGCAAATTAAAAACAGAATGAAGGGATATCTATTCATAGCGGACTCCCTGTTAGAAAATTGACAAATAAGTAACCGATTGATTATTTAAATAAAATAAATAATTGTGGAAAAGGCAAGGTCAAATACACGAAATATCTGTAATGGTCTCTTTTAAATCTCTATAACATCGGATTAAATTTGAATATTTTGTATGGCTGCTGGCGAGCGGCGCCAAGGTGAATCTGTGAGATCGTGAAATATATATAACCGTCAGGCCCAAACGCAAAGCTGTCGGGCCACTCGATCCGGGGATCTTTGATGACGATCTCCAACACTCCCTGCGGTGTGATTCTTTTGATGGCATTGTCTTCTATCGCCGTCAAATATAGATTATTATCCGGGCCCATAAGGATGCCATCGGCGGCTCCCAGCCGTGAGACAAACTCCACTTTTTCGCCAAGTTCGGAGTCGGTGATCATATCATCAAGTAACCACTTTGTGGCAATGCGATACAGAGTCCGGCCGGTTAATGCCTGATAGTACAGATATTCATGTTCATGATCGAGGGTGATGCCGTCAACGTGAACTGAGGGGGTGCTGCCATCCGGTCGGAACCATTGCCGCCCGTCTATGATCAGCGGGATATTCTCCGACTTGGTGGAAGCATGATTCGCCAGGAGGCGGCGGCTTTTCTCGGTTACAAGATCGACTGTAATTAATGCCCCTGACCCGGAATCAGTAATATAGGCAACTTTCTTTTTGGTATCTATTCTGACATCGTTAGGATAGCTGTTGGCCGGAGCAATGGTCGAATCGAAAAATATTTTCTGGACTATTTCATTTGTCACGAGATCGACCTTTAACAGCTTGGCGCCTCCTTCCAAAACTCCCCGAAAATAAGGGTTGGCCGGATCGAGTATCCAGAGATAATCCTCATCATCGATATAGACCGACTGGACACAGACAAAATGGTCCCTGGGGGATAAGGTCGGATTCCAATCGTTGACTTTTCGGTAAGGGTATGCTTTCTGCTCGCCTGTCGGCATCAGCTCCGCCACCGACGTGGTCACCGCCGGTGACCAGCGCGGGAAATTAACAAAGATCCGACCCTCCTTCGAGATCGCGATACCGGTCCACTGGTTTTCCGAATGGGCTACTTCGATTAACTCGGAAGAGGAGAGGCGGCCGTTTCCACGATCAGTTGTCTTTTCCTTATGTCGGGCCAGTTCGTCGGTTCCGCAAGCGGCGAAAGACAGGAGCCCCATGAGCAAAGCGACCTTTAATCCATAAGAAATATTTTTCGGCATTGTTCTTCTTTCACATTTGTAAAAAGTGGAAACAAAAATATCAATATTTCAAACGATACGCAATAATTATTGCATTTTGGGCGGAAATTATAAAAGGCCGCAGCTAAACGCCGCAGCCTTTGTGATTAGGCCATCGCTGGAAATATTCTAATAATCGTTGCCGTTTGTTGTTCCCAGGGTGGCATTTTCGGCGTCGATTAGTCCATAACCCTGGTAATCGCTGCTTAGACCAATGTCTTCGCCGGTATTGTGAAGCAGGGTGCGGATCTGATCGCGGCTGTAGCCGGGATGCGCCGACCAGGCCAGGACTGCGGCCCCGGCTACCATCGGACAAGCCATGGAGGTACCGCTCATGGTACGATATTTACCGCCTTTATAGGTCGAATAAATAGAACTGCCGGGAGCGATATGCTCAATTTCCGGGCCGTAGCATGAATATGAGGCTTTAGCATCGGTTGAGGTAGAAGCGGAGATGGCCATTACAAAACTATGTGCTGCGGGGTACTCGACCGGGCCGCCGGAGTTGCCGGCCGCCGCCACCAGGAGAATATCCTCGTTATAGGCGGCCAAAAGTGCCGTTGTTTCGGCATCAGATGATGGTCCACTGAAGCTCATCGACATCACCTTAATATCATTGTTCGGATCGGAATCATGATGGGTTGCGATGCACCAGTCGATCCCGGCAATAATATCAGAAATGGAGATCAAGGAAGTCCGGCTGACCTGGACCGCCCAGATGTCACATCCGGGAGCGACACCGACGACACCGATGGTGTTATTGTCGGCGGATATAATACCGGCGCAATGAGTGCCATGACCGTTCTTGTCCTCCCAGTCATTGGGGTCACTATTGGCAACCGAATAACCGCCGGCCCAGGTGAGGTCGGGGTGATCCATATCGCCGCCGGTATCAAGGACGGCAATATCTATTCCGGCTCCGGTATAATTGGAATTGTTGTGGACATATTCGGCATCAACCCGATCGACGCCCCAGTCAAGAACCTGAGCCACCAGCGTCCTGGTCATATCCGGTTCCACATAAAGAACGTTTGGATTATTCCTGAGGGCATCAACTGCGGCCGCGGGCAGTGAGGCAAAAACGATCGGGACATACTTGTACTCGCGCTTGATCGAGCCGCCGGCGGCCTGGATGGCCCGGCCCGGATGCTCACTTTTAAAACCGATTAGAACGTCGGTCTGCCCGACCCTGGCTGTCGATAAGACGGTCTCCGGGTCGGAAGACATTGGTGTACGATCCTGAGAACAACCCCAAACGACAAAAACTAATGCCGCCACGGTCAATAAAAGGACCAATACTTTACTCATCTTTTCCTCCTGATAAATGAGGTTTTTGTTTATATGCAGCGATGGCTCTCACCCCGTTATTCCGGCCGACCGCCCGAAGCAGGCAATCGACAGGTAATGATTAGCTCTTTGCGGTTAGTTAAAAAACGTTCCTCGGCGTGGTCAGCCGGGGTGTCTCCGCGAGTGGTTAGCGGGCAGCCTCACCGGGGTTTGTGCATATAAACAAAATGCGGCTTGTCCAATAATGTCTCTGGTGGTTAGTCGGGCTTCGGGCATAAATGCAGGATCAAATTAAAGCCCTGAAGTGTTCCCAATATATTATGTTTTATTAATTTCGCAAGAAAATATCTGATCGAATTTCGTCTAACCGGGTAAATTATACAGCTTGTTCTTTTTGATTGACAATCGCGTAGAGTATTTTATATATTCCGCCTGTCATTTAATGCGCCCATAGCTCAACTGGATAGAGCGTCTGGCTACGGACCAGAAGGTTGGGGGTTCAAGTCCTCCTGGGCGTATTTTTTATTGCCTTAACTGAGTCTGGCCGTAAATTTCTCGAGCTGCTCGGATGAACCGACCATTAACAGAATATCGCCCGCTTCTACCATGGCATCAGGTGGGGGGTTGATTCTCATTTCCCGGCCGGCCTTTTTAATCCCAATCACGGTGACACCATAATCGGCCTTGATTCGAGACTCTATCAGTGTCTTACCGCCGATTGAGCACCCTTCCGGAACCGAAATTTCTTCGATACCGATTTCCGAGCCTCCGATCGCCGTCATCTGCATAAAATCGACCACGTTAGGACGCAGCGACGCCATGGCCATGCGCATCCCGCCAAGAATATGCGGTGAAACGACATAATTGGCTCCGGCCCGTTTCAATTTCTTTTCCCCGGACGGATTGTCGGCCCGGCAAATAATGTGAAGATTCGGGTTCATATGACGCGCCGTCAGGGCCAGGTAAACATTATCCGATTCCTCCGGAAGAGTCGATACAAGAACCTTGGCCTTTTCCACCCCGGCCTGCATCAGTATATCATCTTCCGTAGCCAGCCCCTGAACATAGAGGTACCCTTCGGAGTCCAGTTGGTTCAGGGCGGCACCGTCCTTTTCGATGACGATAAACGAAATCTTTCGGCCCAGAAAAGTCTCGGCCACCTGACGCCCGACACGACCAAATCCGGCAATAATGTAATGATTTGAAAGTTTCTGTATTTTTGTCTGCATTTTCCTTCTCCCCAAAATCGTCCGTAACTGCCCTTCCAGTACAAACTGCCCGACGGCAGATACGGCAAAGGCCACCGCAACCATGGAAAAAAATATTAAAAATATGACGAAGATGCGTCCATGTGTATGCAGTGTCTGGACTTCTCCAAATCCGACGGTAGAAATTGTGATGATCGTCATATAGAGACTGTTTAGCAGGCTCATGTCTTCAAGCGTGCTGAAACCGACCATACCGGTCACGGCCAGTGCGATCAGGATGACAATTGATACTAATAGTTTTTGGGATGGAGTAAATCCGTTATTCTTCATAGCCGCAATTATATTCATAACGCCCTCGAGTTTCAACAAAAAACATGTCCGGGTAACAGGAAAAGTGACGGCGGGTCTTGTCATCATCGGCCAATGATAATATATTCCTTTCGGTAAAAGAAAGGTGCGTATGACAGCGGGGAAATATTATATCACACCGGATGGCGACCCATATGGCAATATGGCTCTGGATGAATGGGCCTTCAGGCAGGTGAGTGACGGCCGCGGGAGAATCCCGGCGATACTTCGCCTTTACACATGGAATAAGGGGGCAATAACTTTCGGATATAATCAAAAGCTTGAAAGGGCCGTCGATTTCTCCCTGCTCGACAAAGAAACGCCTGTCATCCGGCGCATTACGGGCGGCAGGGCAATCTATCATGACCCCACCGAACTGACCTTCAGCTTGGCCCTCGACACCAATATCCTCTCAAAACAGCTTCGATCGTTATCCGCGACGAATAGTCTCATTTCCGATGCCCTGGTCGAACTATTTTTACGGTTGGGTCGTTCGGCCAATTGGCTGGGCCACTCCGACAGTGAATTTGCGGGTGGTTCGAAGGGCCGTTTGAAATCCTGTTTCAGTTCCGTATCGAAATTTGAGGTGATCGACGGCCGCAACAAGATTGCGGGCGGTGCCCAAAGGCATATCGGTGATTTTCTGATTCATCAGGGGTCCATAAAAATAAACGGCGTAAGCAATTGTCCGGCGGTGGCGCAGGAGGGAGATCCAGCCTTATTTAATCCCGGAGAGAAGGACGATAAGAACAATTTTTATACAATTGATCATTTTTCTCCGATTTTTGGAATCGTTTTCGCGGAAAAGCTGGGTTTGATTTTTGAGCGCGCCGAATTTCTTCCGAAGGAGCGGGAAGAAATCATAAGTTCGACGGTAAATTTGATAGAAAAATGTCTTGAAAAACGATGAAATATTTAAACATATGAATGAGTGGAGATGTCTTTAGTTATAGCTTGAAACAACAAGTTATTAAATAGGGGAAAGGCGAAAAAATCGCTTGACTTAGGGCCTGTTTTTGAGCTATGTTATACGCTTATAAAAATATAACGGGAATTACTGGAGGAGTAAGGTAAGTTACAAAATGGTAAAGATTTGCAAAGGCGGAACCTCACGAACTGCCGCATTTAAAACGCAATTTTCCTGGATAAAAATATAATTGATAATCGGTTTGAAAATGATCAAACAAATATATGAGGAGGAATGGGTAATGACGGGAATCCGCAGAAAAGCATTGCTTTTCACGTCTATTATTGCCTTGCTGATGATATTTGCTTCCCTTGTCATGGCCGGAACGACCGGTAAAATCAAGGGACAGATAAATGATAAGATTACCGGCGAGCCCGTCCCCGGGGCATCGGTCATGCTTGTTGGTACAACTCAGGGTGCCATGACGGACCCCGACGGTAAGTTCTTGATTCAGCTCGTACCGCCAGGCGAATATACATTGAAGGTCACCTCGGTTTCTTATAGTTCGGTGGAAGTTTCTGGTGTCGCGGTATCGACCGACCGGACTACTGAGCAGGATGTGCAATTGGAAACCTCGGTTGAGGACCTCGGTAAGGTCATCAGGGTTACTGCTGACAGAGACATAATCGATCGTTATGTTGTCACCAGTGAAGTCAAGATGACCAAGGAAGCCATCAAGACCATGCCGGTGCAGAATGTCGATCAGTTGCTGAAGCAGACGGCCGGTGTCGTGACCACCTCCGAAGGTGAAATCATCATTCGCGGCGGCCGTGCCGGCGAGGTTGCTTACATTGTGGACGGTGTCAATATCGGTGATCCGCTGGGCGGATACGGGCCGCTCAGCCTGGGTCTGTCGCTGACCTCCGGATCGATTCAGGAAATCAGCATTATCAAGGATGGTTTCGACCCTGAATATGGCAATGCTCTTTCCGGTATTGTCAAAATCACGACCCAGACCGGCTCTCCCGAAAATACCAATATGACGGTGCAGTATATCACCGATGATTTCGGCAATACTACGCTGAATGAATATTCCGAAAATTCTGATAACCTCTATTTCACTCTCAGCGGACCCGACCCGATTCTGAAGAATCGAATACTGCCTGCGCTTGGTTTGAATTTTCTGGAAGACAAGGAAGTCACATACTTCATGTTCGCCGAAGTCACCAAGACAGGTTCACCCTGGAGTTATGACCACTATTCGACTCCCTCGACATCACTGAATTATGACTACTTCAACCTGCTTGGCTTTGAACTTCCGGAGCGGCAGCAGAATGAATATAACCTGTCGGCCAACCTCCTGATGAAACCGATGAATAATATGAAGATGATTATTTCTTTCAAATCATATGCGTCACGTTATACCATTTTCGACTGGCGTTACCGCTACACACCCAATACCGCCGACATTCGTGAAACCGACTGGCAGTCTTATGCTCTGGAGTTGACGCACCAGTTGTCGAGGAATATGCACTACTACTTCAAGGCCTCTTATTATACTTATGATTTCTGGAACAAGCCGGGTGATCCCAATAATCCCGGTAAGGGACTTGATCCCGATGACTTTATGCAGTATAACGAATTTGAAAGATATGATGACCTCAACGGCAACGGCGTTTATGATGCGCCGGAACCACTGGTAAACATATTTCCTGATACCACGCTTTACGGTCGCGATCTTCCCGGCCCGGCCTATACTTACGGCAATTACCCGTTCTATACCGACCAGCAGGCCGGCGGCGGCGAGATTGCCGATTTCCGTTTCAACAATGGTTCACACGGCAATAATCTCGAAGGTGAACCTTTTATCGATCTGAATGGAAACGGGCGGTGGGATCGTGGCGATTACCTGTATGACACCAACGGCAACGGTGTTTTCGATTATAACCGGCGCGATGTTGTCGATGAACATAATCCTGAGCCCTATGAAGATGGCGATATCAATCTGGGTGAACCATTCACCGACATTAACAACAATGGTTTTTATGATGAAGGTATTGATATCTTTGTGATGTCCGCCGGTTCCGATAACCAGGATCTGGACCGTAATTCCGCGTATACCTCGCCCTATGAAGTCTGGGTCCCCGGAATTCCATTCATTGACAGGAACGGCAATGGTCTTTATGATATGCCCAATTTCAAATATGACCCGGGTGAGAAATTCACCGATTCGAACGGCAACGGAAAATATGATTATGGTGGATCAGCCAACTTCCTCAACGTCGGGACCTACAAAGACGAAACAGTCTGGCATTATCACGGTGTCGACCAATTTGTTCTGGAATCCCGGCTTTACCGGCAGTTCGGCAATCATGAATTGAAGGCCGGTGCGGAACTTAAAAAGGAAGTGCTTTCCAAGAAAGATATTCGTTCCCTGGAACAGCCCTATACCGGGCGTCCTGACGGCGGCGGTTACCCGGCAATCGGTGAATTGCGTGACTTTTATGAATATAAGCCTTTGAGCGGAACATTCTATTTCCGCGACAATCTTGAATACGGTTCGATGATCGCCAGCCTTGGTTTCCGTTACGACTACTTTATCCAGACCACCGGTCTGGAGGATGTCGCCAAGAACGACGATCTCGGAAGCGGTATCATTTATGGTGACCGCAACAAGTTTTCGCCGCGTATTGGTTTCTCATATCCGATTTCGGACAAAGCCAAGATTCACTTCAACTACGGTCATTTCTATCAGCTGCCGTCATATTCATATATGTATGATCGTAATACGACGGCGGCATCGGCCAATGATGTCGTGGGCAACTACAACCTGGACTATGAGAAAACCATTCAGTACTCCTTTGGCGTCAAGTATGCCATGTCGGCCGATTATTCCATCGACATTTCAGGTTATTTTAAGGACGAGTTTGACAAAATCAACTCGGCCCTGGTCAAGCTGGGCGGCGGCGCTCTCAGAATTCAGCAGTATCAGAATCGTGACTACGGCCGCAGCCGCGGCTTTGAGGTCACGGTCGAGAAGCGCGGCGGCCGTTTGATCAACGGCGAAATCAACTACACATATGCATTTTCCTATGGCAAGCAGTCACAGACCAGAACGGATTATTTCGAAGAGTTTTATCTGAATCGTGAATCGCTTCGCGAAAAACCACTGGATGATGATATTCGTCATCAAATAAACTGCGGTGTTCAGCTGGTCGTCCCTGAAACCATGAAGCCGAACCTGTTCGGCAAACGAATCCCGAATGGCTGGACCTTCTCGGTTCAGGGTAAATTCCACAGTGGTAAGCCGTTCACGCCGGATAAATCATATCCCAGTCTGGAAGTGGATCAATCTGTTCAGACGATCGATGAGAACTCATTGCGCAAACCTTCGGTGCTGAATTTCGATGTCAGATTCGAGAAGTACTTTAAGCTGGTTGATTTGAACTGTCGCTTTATCGTCTGGATCAATAACCTTCTCAATAATAAGAACGTTGATTTTGTTAACTCCAAGACAGGCCGCGCGGATACCGGCCAGAACGACGGCTTTAACGTCACCGGCGGTACCGATTATGACCGTAACCCGTACAACTGGCTTTATGGTCGACAGATAAAAGTAGGCTTGCAGGTAAGTCTGTAAAATGTTGGTAATTTGATAGATAGGAGACAGTGCGGATGAAATTTAATAAATACAAAATTGCATTATGCGCCGCCGTATTGCTTCTTCTGCCTTCGTTGGCATTTTCGCAAGCGAAGGTTGGAACAACCGGCGTCAACTTCCTTGAGCTGGGCGTCTCGGCCCGTGCCATGGGAATGGCGGAAGCATTTACTGCCGGTGTGACAGACGCCTCGGCCGTTTACTATAACCCTGCCGGTCTGACTTATGTTTATGGACGGCAGGCAATGTTTACGCATATCGACCTGCCGGCGGGAATTAATTATGAATTCTTTGCCCTGGCCTACCCGATGGAATCGGTGGGCGGCGTCATTGGCCTGGGGCTCTATGCCCTGAATACAGGCGATATCCTTAGAACCGATTATTCCTACCCGATGGGCCGCGATCAGGCCGGCAATGAGCAGTTTTTCTCGGCTGGCGACCTAGCCGTCGCCGTCAGCTACAGTCGTTTCCTGACCGACAAGTTTTCGCTGGGCCTGACGGTTCGATATATTCAGGAAAACCTGGAACTGGAAAAAGCATCCGGATGGAGCGCCGATGTCGGAACCTGTTATAATTCCGGCTATCGGAACTTCAAGATTGCGATGATGATTTCCAATTTCGGTCCCGATATGAAATTTATCAAAGATGAATTTCCTCTGCCCATGAATTTCAAGTTCGGCGCTTCGATCGATGTTCTTAATTCGGACAATCATATGCTGATGTTTGCCGCGGAAGGCGCGCATCCTTCGGACAACGAGGAAAAATACAATCTTGGTTTGGAATACTGGTTTCTGGACAAGTTCAGCCTTCGCGCCGGCGAAAGATTTAATTATGATTCCGACGGCTTTACGGCCGGCGGCGGTATGATTCTTCCTATCAGTGAAGATATGGATCTGTCGGTGGATTACGCCTATCAGGAATTCGGTTTCCTGAATGAAGTCCACCGTTTTACTCTCGGACTGGTATTTTAATATGATTTATGTTTATGCGACCGAAAAGATAGGAGGAAATAAATGAGGCGCTTAATAATACTGATAATATCATCGCTGCTGGTCGGTTTATTTATAATCGGCGGGTGTGATTTCTTTAAACATGATATCCAGGGGCCGGAAAGAGGCAATGTCCCGCCGGTTGTTCAGTTCGTGAATATTCCGGTCGAAAAGGCCAGGTTTAATTCAGATACCACGGTCAACTGGTACGGCACCGATGTGGATGGCTTTATTGTCCAGTTCCGGTATGCCGTGGTCGAGGAGTCCATTGTCGGACTCGATCCCGATGCCTATATTTCCGGGACCGCGGATACGCTGATTCCATGGGTGGTCCTTGATGTCAGCGTAAACGATCCGCAGACAAACGCCCGGATTACCATGTCGGCGGATATCAGCGATCCCGTCAGGAAATATGTCGCATCCTATGTCTTTATTCAGGCCATCGATAATCTTGGTGCGAGATCGGAAGTGGCCAATCGTCTGTTTTATAAGAACAACCATTTCCCGAATACGACTATCAGTGCCCGCGGCGTCAATGATCCTTATGTCAACACCTCGACCGTGGGCGGTATTCTGGAAGGTGTCACTGTTGGCTGGAGCGGCGAAGATCCGATAGATTATCCCCGCAATCCGCCGCCGTTCCAATTCCGCTGGCGGTTTTACGGACCGTTTGATTCTCTGCAGATGGTGGCACTGGAAAACACCTGTATTGATTCGGTCTTTGTCGATATTTACGGTGATTTTTACATCAAGGGTGACACCTTCGTGCTCGAAGGTGACCCCGATACGCTCATAAACAACACGGTCACTCCTCCGGAGACGACGATTGTTATAGATACCTCCTGGGTTCTTGTGGATACTCTGGGGCGCAATAATTCATTCGGTTCCTGGAATGATTACATGTATCTTGACAGTTTTGAGACGCATCCCGATCTGAACAAGCTGGTTGATTCCTCATATGACCCGCTGGCGGATGATATCTGGGTTTATGACCAGAACACTCACATATATGATGTCTACCGGGATACGACAATTACCACAACATCGCAGTTCTATTTCCTGATCTGGTGTCAGGCCAGGGATGATTCCAATGTGCCCGATCCCGTTCCGGACTTCAAATGGGTTTCCGTAATTGAGCCCAAGTTCGAACGGGAGGTCCTTATTATTGATGCCACCCGTTATAGAGCCAGTACTTCCGGTTTCTGGAACTGGCCGGTGTTTCCGCAGAGCCCATATGACGTCGCTACTACTGAGCCGATGATCAAGCAGGTTCTCGGTCAAATGATAGAAGATTGGGCCGGACCGGGATCATTTGATTTCACCGATACCCTTCCGGATGTATCCTATGTTTTCCCTGACGGCAGCCGGTGCAGTATGCGCTTTAATGCCCTTAAGGCTTCACAGGATTATTACCCGATCGTCAGGTTAAATGGATGCGAAACATACGGTATTCCATCCGTCTTATTGCGGGATATTTTGAAACACAAGATCGTTCTTGTCGTTAAAGATAATCCGGGCGGTGAGCTGATTATGGACAGCGACATCATGCTCTCGGTCCTTGACGGCCTGAATGCCGGTATGAGCGCCTGGGCAATGTTGCGCAGTCCGTTCCAATCGGTGCCCTATGTGACACAGCCGCAGTGGCAGAATGTTCCTTTCAGTTACACCCGATATTTCGGTGTCGTCAATATGCGTTTCTCCGGCTGGATGGGCGCCATTAATGACACCCGTGATAACTGGATCAACGCCGGTACCAGAATCGAAGATTTCGTCGGGGCCACGCCTCTGATCGATTCTACGGACTATATTGATTTGCCGCCTTTGGTCATTGATACGACCCTGCTCGAGGGCCGGTATCTGTGGGTTCCGGGGGCAGGTTTCTCACAGTATGATTACAGATGTCCCAATGCTGTCAATCCGCCGGGAGAAATCCTGATCGGAGCGCTGCCGGAAGTCGGCTATGTTCAGAAATATATTCTG
>PGXB01000002.1:0-2762 GCA_002838945.1 candidate division Zixibacteria bacterium HGW-Zixibacteria-1 | reverse complement strand
GACGGCCCATTTCTCCTTCTCGCTGCTTCCCTTCGAACAGGATGCCGCGGAAACATGCTTTAATAACATGATGGATTGGCTGGCGGTCCAGCCGTTCATCCATGCTGGAAAGATTAATGCCGGCGGTGTTCCCAAAGCGAATATCCAGCAACTCAGAGATATTACCAACGATCTTCACGAGAAGAAGAAGCTCGGACTTCTGCGAAGCGTCGCGGATGGCGAGTAGTAATTTATAGATGAAGTTACCCGGCCGGGAATCAGAAATGATTCCCGGCTGCGAGAATCGTTTGATGATAGAGCAACATACTTTTGTTGCAGCCGTTGAGTTGTTATAAGTAATGAAACTGGGAGTCGGGAGGGTTACTGGTGGAGTGTCGATATCGGAACATATTACGATTCTGAATATCGGGACTCCGAAAAGATCTCGGAATGTTGATATTCCAATCCCGATATGAAATATTTTCAAAGATGAATTCCCACTGCCCATGAACTTTGTGTTTGATGCCTCGAACGGAGTTCTCAGGCACCCCTCAAAAAAATAGCATTTGTCAACGAAGGTCTTTTTCCTTCGGGCAATAATAAAATAAGATTGGTTTGGTATACCAATCCGTGTGTAAATCCGCACTCTAGCAGGCGCCAATATGGTCATGACTTTGGGTGCCAGGGGAACGATATCGCTTTAATTCTTTCTGTGTGTGGATTACGCCAATCAGGAATTTGGTTTCCTTTATAAGGGCCATGGTGTGACACCCGGATCGGTGTTGCAACAATAAGATTATTGGGATCTAAAGATTTGGAGGGATTTTATGAGGGACCTAAAAACATTAATAATTTCATTGCCGCTGATTGGTTTATTTATAATCGGCGGGTGTGATTTCTTTAAACATGATATCCAGGGACCGGAAAGAGGCAATGTTCCCCCGGTTGTTCAGTTCGTGAATATTCCGGTCGAAAAGGCCAGGTTTAACTCGGATACCACGGTCAACTGGTACGGCACCGATGTCGATGGTTTTATTGTCCAGTTCCGGTATGCCGTGGTCGAGGAATCCGTTGTCGGCCCCGATCCCGATGCCTATATTTCCGGGACCGCGGATACATTGATTCCATGGGTGGTCCTTGATGTCAGCGTAAACGATCCGCAGACAAACGCCCGGATTACCATGTCGGCGGATATCAGCGATCCCGTCAGAAAATATGTCGCATCCTATGTCTTTATTCAGGCCATCGATAATCTTGGTGCGAAATCGGAAGTGGCCAATCGTCTGTTTTACAAGAACAACCATTTCCCGAATACGACTATCAGTTCCCGCGGCGTCAATGACCCTTATGTCAACACATCGACCGTGGGAGGTATTCTGGAAGGTGTTACCGTCAGCTGGAGCGGAGAAGATCCGATCGATTATCCGCGAAACCCGCCGCCATTCCAATTCCGCTGGCGGTTTTACGGACCGTTTGATTCTCTGCAGATGGTGGAGCTGAAAAACATCTGTATTGATTCGGTCTTTGTCGATATTTATGGTGATTTCTACATCAAGGGAGATACCTTCGTGCTCGAAGGTGACCCTGATACGGTTATAAACAATACGGTTAATCCGCCGGAGACGACGATTATCATAGATACTTCCTGGGTTCTTGTGGATACTCTGGGGCGTAATAATTCCTTCGGCTCCTGGAATGATTACCTGTATCTTGACAGTTTTGAGACGCATCCCGATCTAAACAAACTGGTTGATTCTTCATATGACCCGCTGGCGGATGATATCTGGGTTTATGATCAGAACACCCATATATATGATGTTTACCGGGATACGACAATTGATTCGACATCACAGTTTTATTTCCTGATCTGGTGCCAGGCCAGGGATGACTCCAGAGTGCCCGACCCCGTTCCGGACTTCAAATGGATTTCCGTAATTGAGCCCAAATTCGAGCGGGAGGTAATTATTATTGATGCCACTCGCTACAAAACCAGTACTTCCGGTTTCTGGAACTGGCCGGTGTTTCCGCTAATTCAATATTATGATATTACGACTGAGCCAGTGGTCAAGCAGGTTCTTGGTCAAATGATAGAAGATTGGGCCGGACCGGGATCATTTGATTTCTCCAATACTATGGAGAATGTCAACTTTTATTTTCCCTGCAAAATAGAATATAAAAAATATAAGGCTTCACAGGATTACTATCCAGTCGCTTTGTTAAGTAGGTGCGAATCATATGGTATCCCTTCGGTTACACTTCGGGATATTTTGAAACACAAGATCGTTCTTGTCGTCAAGGATAATCCGGGCGGTGAACTGATTATGGATAGCGACGTCATGCTCTCGGTTCTAGACGGCCTGAATGCCGGCATAAGTGCCTGGGCAATGTTGCGCAGTCCGTTCCAGTCATATGTCACCGTGTATGAACCGGAATGGCAGAATGTGCCACTCAGCTATACCCAGTATTTCGGCGTTGTCAATATGCGTTTCTCCGGCTGGATGGGCGCTATCAATGATTCCCGTGGCGGCGCCCCTTATCCAAATGCCGGAACAAGAATTGAGGATTTCATTGGCGCTGCCCCACTGGGTGATCCTCAGGATGCCGATTATATTGACCTGCCGCATCTGATTATCGACACGACGCTGCTTGAAGACAGATATCTGTGGGTTCCGGGGGCAGGTTTTTCACAGTATGATTACAGATGTCCCAATGCTGTCAATCCGCCGGGAGAAATCCTGATCGGAGCGCTGCCGGAAGTCGGCTATGTTCAGAAATATATTCTG